>NZ_JAERVL010000008.1 GCF_016745835.1 Caldalkalibacillus salinus
TATTATGAATGTTCAAACTTAATTAATGCAATGCTAGTGAACACGAATATATGTTTGTACTAAAAACTAATAAAACTGTTTTAAATAAGTTGTAACGTGTCTTTAGGTTTTAAATAAATTTTCGTTCTGTCGTATAACGTTTCAGTGTTCACGACGCCCGTGAGCTTACAGGTGAAGCCTGAACCTAGAAATGCCTTTCTTTGTAAGGGCAAGCCGACTCGGTTGGCGAATGGGTGTGTCGCTGAGATACTTCTATGCCTTTAGGCATCCAGCGAACAAGCCGTCGCAAGGCGACGCGTGAATATAGTGTTATGTTGAGTTCGACGACCCTCAGTTCAGAGGTTGCCATGGATGGCACCCTCATGCATTTCAACCAATACATATATTAATTTAACTTAACCAATGTTCTGGAATGTCTAGAGATGAAGGTAATTTGGTATTTATATCTCCTATAGCCGAGTTGACCTGTGCTTGAGTAAGAAAAATACTACCAATTAAATTAGCACCTCTTAAATCTGCGTCTCTCATATCTGCACCAATAAAATCAGCAAATTGTAAGTTTGCTTCACGAAGATCAGCAGCAATAAGTAAAGAACCTCTCAAATTGAGTCCTCTAAGGTTAGCACCTCTTAAGTTAGCACCAACTAGGTCACTTCGTCTTTTTATTTTTTTACTTTGATTATTGTACTGTTCTACGTTTGCACGGACTAACTCACTTGTTTTTAAGAGTAAACCATTAACTTCTGATCTATGGCTATGTATGTCAATAGACAAAATAGACACAGGATTTAGATTTGTGAGAGGTTCGGTTTCTTCTACAAGCTTCTTAATTTCTTTGTGAATTGGTTTAGTATCTTCTAAGCTAAGTGCTTCATTCAAATAACATAACATTTCATGAAGTTGTTGCATAATCGGAAATACATCAAACATTTCTTCAGCTAACTCAGGGTTATCTCGCCAGTTCATTCCTTTGTAAGTATTTTGAGAAACTTTTTGACCAGCTCCAAAGCATTCGTAGATAGTACATCCACGAAACCCTTTACTCCTAAGATCCTGATGAATTTTACAACGATAATCTATTTGTAGGTTTTCACATGGACTACCTCCATCTTTGTCATATGCAAAATCAGTAGATTTAGAGTATGGCAAAGCCACACAGCACAATCCAAAACAATTTTCACAGTCAGACCGTAAATTGCTTTGGTTATCGTTAATCATTATTTGTTTAGTCAATAAATACACTTCCTTTAAATGAGAAATATCTGGTATTATACAATAGCTTATATTAATACTTTCAGTACAGCCTACTTAATTGCGGACATGGACGGCCGCCCATTTTCGCCGAATTTAATATAACGTTTTGTATTTCTGACGTCCAGGCGGCTTAAGGCACGAAGTGCCGGGTCGAAGACTTAGCCGACTGGATGTGTCCGCTGAATATGCATCCCTGCTATCTGAATTCACGTCTTCGAATCTTGCTACTTTCATTGCTTCGGTCGGATCGAGGATCAGCAAAGCTGACCGCAGCAGAAATATGGTGTTATAGGATGTCAGCGACTTCTATGAAATGCCTAACACTATCGGTTTTCTACAACTATTGCACCCGCTAGTGAAAATAAATTTTAGAGAAAAATTACAATAAATAATAATCCCATACCTATAAGAAACCCGCCAATTATCTCATAATTGTCAAGTAAGAAGAAGAATTTACTTTTGTTGTTAAAATCGTATGAAACCATCCTTTTTCTTAACCAAAATCCAAAAAGAAGAGTAAAAAGGAGTCCAAAAAGAAGTAACATTGGAGTATTTTTTATATAAGTTCCACTTTCCAAATTTCACACCTACCCGTAAATAATTTTTTAATTATTCTTCATCTTTAAATTAAATTACCCAATAAAGCAAGCCGCTACTTAAACTATTCTACCTCGTTAGTTGATTATTATAATTATCTAACATTACAATTAATGGTTTCTGGGGTTTAATTTTTCTCGCTGATTTCCTATAACGTCTCCGCATCTACGAACCCTCACTGGCTTAAGGCGGCAGCCGGGCGCGACTGCGCTTAGCCAGTGCAGGGTTGGCTGACTGACTCCACTTCACCGAAATGCCTCGGGCAGACCAAGGACGGCAGTCCGCAGCGTAGATGCGTTGTTATCGGATGTCAGCGCTTTCTTCGAATGACTTTCAAATTCATTTAGTAGCCCCTAGATTCTAAGTAGTCTTTAATTTTTACTGACGTATTTAACCACGTTTTATTGTTATGTCTGCCATAATTAAAAAAGCCATGTTCCATGTCTTCATAGGTCTCGAGGGTAATATCGTTCCCCTTCTCTCTCATCAACTTTATAAATTCTATGTTTTGGTGAAACAGATCATCCTTAGTTCCTACCAACCACAATGTTTGAGGCAAACATTTTTTTACATTATGTATAGGAGAATACTCGTTTGCTTTCTGTAATAGTTCTGGATAACGTCTTTTCATAATATCAATTCCGTCCATGCCAGCTCCGAAAACAACTAATGTATTTGGCAAATGATCAGTTTGTTTTTCATTTTCATCATCATCGATTGAATCAAACATAATAGAAGAAACAGCAATATAACCTCCTGCCGAAGCACCACAGACAATTATCTTATTGGAATCAATCCTCATTTCACTAGAATGTTCTCTAACCCAACGAACCGCCGACTTCACATCGCAAATAGCTTGAACTGGTGTAAACCCTGCGTCACTACCGTTGCGGTAATCAACACAAATTGCAACATAATTATGCTTGGAAAAAAAACGAGCCTGATGTTGGAATTGTACAGGGGTTATCGGATCCTTCTTGAAACTACCTCCATTAAAAAAAAGTATTACTGGTTTATTTTCATTAGTATCAGATTCAGGTTCGAAAATATACAGTAGTAAATCACGATCTCCAATTGCTTTATATATTTGTTTTTTAGTTGGATAATCAAACTTATAATTTTTCAATACTTATCCCCCTATCTTTCTACCTTGCACATTAGTAATTGCGCTGATTTCCTATAACATCTTTTTCCCGACATGTGTCGTATTAACTTACTTAACTAGAGTTATTTACGGCAGGTGTAGTAAATCATAATATCTCCCGATTACAAACTTAATGAATGTCTACTTCCTAGTCATATTCATATTATTCTTCTTGCACTGAACGCACTGAACACTATCAGACTATTCCATTATCGCACCAATATATCCCAATTATATCATCAATGTGGAATAACTTAACCCTTTTCATGGTCTGATTCAATCCTATAAACTGATTCTAGGAACCCATAAAAAAGCTCCCTCTCAGCTCCCCCTCTTCAGGCCATATTTTTCTAGATTACGCTAAGAAAAAGACTTTAGGGTAGATAAAGCAGATCAGTCATATTGCATTACTTTGTTCTCTCATACAAAGAGCAAAAGAAACGGTTAGACCATCTAGACGTACCCCCAATATGGACAGGAGATAAACGAAAGTTTTGTATATAGATTATCTTGTTTTATATAGCCAGCCATTTGAATATAGCTTCGCTTGTTTGTATAACCAAAGGCATATTCATAAGTGTGGGATGAGGCTCCTACTCATAGACTGTAGGAATAAACCAATGACATTAGAAATAAAGATGTGAAAAGGACTTGCAACTCTCATCAACTTTTGATATGTTACAGGTAATTCAATATTTTTCTTACTTCAGTTATCATGATGAGGTGAGGATAGAGGAGCAGTTATCATCAGTACACAATGTTGAGGATAATGAGAATCCGATGAAGATTGTGGAAAGGGTTAGTTGCCGAAGCTGAGAGAATCTCATGATCTCAAAGCTGGTTCTGCTATTGAACAAATACAGAACTGTCATATAGGGGACTATATGGAGGGCTATCTTAGCACTAGAGCAATTATTTGAAAGTATTGTATCTAATGCAACAACGATACCCTCGTTGTTGCTTTTTTACGTCTTACTTTCAATCATACAGGCCGCCTCCTATTACCTCTCAATACTCAAAAAATTTAACGTAAAGGTGTGAGGTTAACGATGAATTTTGGCCAAGTACTTACTGCAATGGTAACGCCGTTTAACAACAATGGAGATATAGACTTTAATGCGACAAAAACACTCGTCAATTACCTTATTAACCATGGATCTGATGGCTTAGTGGTTGCTGGTACAACGGGAGAATCGCCTACTTTAACCACGGAAGAGAAGATCGCGCTCATACAGTATGTGGTTGAAGTGGTAGACGGTAGAGTCCCTGTGATTGCCGGGACCGGTTCCAATCATACACGAGCATCCGTCGCCTTAACCCAACAAGTGGAAACGTTAGGTGTCGACGGTGTAATGCTGGTTACACCGTATTATAATAAACCTTCTCAAGAAGGCTTATATCAGCATTTTAGTACGATCGCGCAATCCACATCCTTGCCAGTGATGCTTTATAACGTGCCTGGTCGAAGCGTGGTGAACATGTCTGTAGACACTGTGGTGAGACTGTCTCAAATCGAGAATATCGTATCGATTAAAGAAGCGAGCGGTGATCTAGACGCGATGGCAGAGATCATCAGTCAAACACCAAGCCACTTCACTTTATACAGTGGCGATGATAGCCTGACACTGCCTGTTCTTTCAATCGGAGGTACAGGTGTCATATCCGTCGCTTCTCATATTGCCGGTCTTGAAATGCAAGAGATGGTAAATCAGTATAAAAAAGGTGAGGTGGACCGCGCTGCTTACGCTCATCGTCATCTTTTGCCATTAATGAAAGCCTTGTTTGCTGCACCAAGTCCGTCACCTGTGAAGTCAGCCTTAAACATGCGTGGTATCTCGGTAGGAGACGTTCGCTTACCGATGCTGCCATTGGATCATGAACAAGAAATAGCCTTACATGAAACGTTACAAAATACGTTACTGTCTATCAATGTGGAAGAAGCGGTGTGAAGATAAATCAGATTGAGCCACTCATCTAAAATGAAGCTAACAACATAAATTTAAAACCAAACGTGTATGAGTTGCGCCCGTTAACTCCCATGACAAACAATTACAAAAAAGACTTCTTAACCAAAAAACACATGAAGAGGACGCTTAACCCTCTTTCATGTGTTTTATTTTGCCCTGTTCTCTCATCTATCGTCGGTTTAGGACAACTATGGTTATGACATTTACGACACATGACCTTCATTATGATACGTGACTTCCGTATTCTTGCTGACAATGGTGCTTAAGCCTTCTTTATAATAAGGCATAAGGCCATCCGTCTCGTGGACATCGATCCATTGCACATCACTGATTTCCTCTGGTCTTGTGATCTCTATCTCTCCACCGACAATCTCTCCCCGGAACGTGACAAAAATGGCATGGTGCTGGCTTTTTTCTAGCATTGCTTCATTGACGGCGACAACGCCATATACCTCAATATCTAGGCCTGTTTCCTCCTTCGCTTCTCTCACCGCCGCTTGTTCTAGTGTTTCTCCGATTTCAACGGCACCGCCAGGTAATGTCCACTCGTCGCGCCCTTTATTCTTGACCATCAAGAGCTTTGTTTTTGTTTCGTCCGTTAATAAGGTGTAAACAACGTCTATTCTTTGCACTGTATGTCTCTCCTCTTCACTTTTCCCCTATTCTATCATATGGCTTACACTTTAATAGAGTCACTTTAATAATAAGCGTATGGTGAAAAATGCCCCTTTTAATAGAGTATCTCTTTGTGTCTAGATAAGCGGCTCCTAATGGTCCTAGCTATGCCCTGATTTCCTGTCTCATGAAATTGACATAGGAGATGCCGAAACAGATGACAGTCGCTGCCACCAAGCCTGTAACTTGGGGCCAGATGAGTAACAAACTTTGTCCGAGTGGTAAAGGACTCGGTATCGCACCCACCACTTGTTCCATCGATAATGGGCCCAGTGTACGTATCTGGGGCGTTAAAAGAATCGTGGTAATCTCGCTGAACAGGTAGTTTGGGTTTAAGCGAGATAAGTTTTGCACGAACATGGCGCTTTCAGAGGCGCTACCCGGTGTTAAATTCTGATCGGGCATAGCGGCATTTCCCACCATTCCCACGATCATGGAGAAAAAGATACTGAAAAACAACCACACGGCGATACTAGCCAAGGCAGACGTTGCCGCTTGTTTGAACCGTACTGAGAAAAATATGGCAAGGTTCAGCCAGAAGCCGATATAGACGACGCTGAGACATAAGAAGGCGATGACTCTCCAGAACTCATCCCATGTCGGGGGCAAACCAATAGATAGGATAGCGGTCCCCATAACCAAGAGACCCAGAGAAAAAATGAGGATACTAATGACGATTAACGTCGCCACAAATTTGGCATTCAACAGGTAGTCTCTAGGAATAGGCTGTGAAACGATCCGACTTAACGTCCCACGGTTTCTCTCCGCATTTATAGCGTCGAAGCCTAAGCCGATGCCGAGTAAGGGGCCTAGGAAACTAATAAAAGTGATAAACGGGGGCAACACCCCGTTAGGATCAGAAATGGTAAAGATATTCAAGAACAAGTAGGCGTTTGACGAGTCGAGATCAGCTGCGACGTCACGAATATTAGTTAAAGCCGTGTACAGTGAAGCCAAACAAGTCAAGATGATAATCCCGAACAGGATGATAAACCGCCAGCTTCGAAATTGGTCCTCCATTTCTTTGCGGACGATCACCCAGAATAGTGCAGGAGTGTGGGCAGACGAAGCCTCATGAGTGTCGTCTTGCCTTTTTACGTTCAAACGTTGTCCTCCTATCCCTTCCTTTAAACGATTTTGCCACTGTTCATAGATTGCTTTGAGCTGCATGTGTGACCTCACCCTCTCCTTCAAAGTAAAGCCTGTATATATCATCTAGGTCATGCTCCCGCGTGTGTAGGCTGTGTAGCGATTGCCCGGATTGTATAATCTTAGAGGCTATCTCGTGGGCGTTGTCTTCCTCACTTTTAATCAGTAAAGTGTGATCTGCCTGTATGTCAACCGACATCACCTTAGATAAGCCTCTCAATGAGGCGAGTAAGTCTTCGGTGACGTTTGACACTTGTGCCTCGATCGTGATGCCTTCCCTTGCTAACAACTGCTTAGACAAAGCCTGTATATTACCTTGGGCCAGAAGCTTTCCTTCTACAAATAGCCCCACACGGTCACATATCTGTTGTACTTGATGCAGGTGGTGAGATGAAAGTAACACGGTAATCCCCTGCTGTTGACTGAGGTTTCTGATCAGATAGAGTAACTCCTGGACACCTTGGGGGTCTATCCCTAGCGTGGGTTCGTCCAGGATAATCACTTCAGGGGCTTTGATGAGTACATCGGCCAGGCCGAGGCGTTGCTTCATCCCTCTAGAGTATTGACCAGCTTTTTGATCCTTTGCCTCTTCTAAACCAACTTGGGATAGTAATGCACTCGCTTTATCCGTTGCGGTCTTTCTAGATTGACCGTTAAGCATGGCGGTGTAGATCAGGTTTTCCAGCCCAGTCCGATCTTCATAAAATCCGACCGAATCTGGCAGGTAGCCCACCCTTTTTTTAACTTGAATGGGCTCCCGGGTGGCATCTAGTCCGCATACCTTCACCACACCGTGTGTCGGTTCGCTTAAGCCGAGCATCATAAGAATGGTCGTTGATTTTCCTGCGCCATTCGGACCTAATAGACCGAACACCTCGCCTTTTTCTATCGTTAAGTTAAGTTGATTCACAACCGCTCTCTCATCATATTTTTTGGTTAACCCTTGAAGTTCAATAATAGGTGCTTTGACTGTATTCTTAACTGATCCTTTAGCGGATACAGATGCTTTAGCAGATTCATTAACATTTTCATTAATAGAATCTTTAACAGTCTCTTGGACAGATGCTTTTGTAGACACTCCAACAGGGTCTTTGTTCGTCTCTTTCATCATGCCTACCTCCTACCATACTGACGCATTAAGTAGTAAACCCCGGCGATAACAGCCCCAATGATCAAGACGCCAATGACTCCCCATAACATAGAGGTTTCTACAGTCATTCTGAAATCCGCACTTGATGAAGCTTCTGGTGTATTAGCGGTCATCGATACGACATAGTCCCCAGCGATGGCGTTGTCGCCTGCTGTGATCGTGGCTCGCACGGTCTCAGACTCCCCTGGTTCTAATATGTTAATCGTACTCGGTTCAAATTCAACTGCCCAATTGGGGGGCTGATTGCCTTCCAGTGTGATGTCACTCAAAGGGACAGTACCAGAATTAGACACGAGCAGTTCAACGACTTTATCCCGTCCGGCGACGATATCTTCACTCAGCTTACCATCGGGTGTGGTTAACTCGATCTCGTATTTGCCACTCACCACCGCTTCTAACGTGAGTTCAGAGCTCGTTCCACTTGTTGAAGCGGCAATTGGAACCTCGTACTCACCCGCCTCGATATTCTGTGGTGGACTTAAAACCACACTGATGTCCTGTGTCGCGTTCGATTCAACGGTCACGGAGGTGACACTACTGCCATCCACTTGGAAGTTGACGTCCCATCCACGCGGCGCGTTTGCTTTTAAAGCATAATGTTGTTCCTGTGCTGTACGGTTTCTGAGGCTAACATCATATGAAAAAGTGGCATCCGCATGTCCTTCCATGTTCGTTTGTTCTGAGGTGAGTTCTGTTTTAAACGTCCCTTTCTCCGTGACAGTCACAGTCGCTGGTAACGTTGTGGTCAGGCCGCTTGTACTACTGGCGAGAACATTGAAAGCATATGCCCCTTTGTCCACCTCTAAAGGTACGTCAAGATTGATTGAGAAACTCTCCGAATCGTTTGGCTTAATAGATAATTGCTGTAATTGCCAACCACCCGATGTGAGTTCATACTGCCAATCCTGTGGTAAATTTTCTACATCAAAAGACACTTGTTGGACGTTATTCGTATTGTTAATGATCTCAAACTGATAATTAATTGATTCCCCAGGCGTGACTGATATCCCTGTATAGGATGTGTACAAAGTTAATCCAGTTGCCGCCATTGAGGTTGGTGTGAACTGAAATAACGACAGCATCATCACTGTCAATAATAGATAAGCGATTCTTTTCATAGAAAATCCCCTCCGAAGATATTTTTCATAAAGCAATACGTGCTAGACACACAACTGGATTTACGTTGATGAATAAAAAAATAAAAATGAACACCACAAAAGCGACCTTCAATTTTTTTTGAAAAAATTTGGGGTTTGTTAAATCCAATCGCCTATGATAAAAGTAATAATAATAGAGAGGATTACTGTGTAGACAAATGTTTGTTAGACATTAACGAGAGGTTATTGAGAGGTTATTGAGAGGTTATTGAGAGGTTAATTGAGAAGTCATTGAAAGGTTATAAAAGAGGTGACAACGTGATGCGTCCACCATCTACACCTTCGCGTGGTGAAGCGTTATTAGCGCAGGTGAAAGCAGGTTCAACGGATGCGTTTGAGCATTTTTATGACCTGTATGTGCGCTATGTCTTTGGTATCGCGATGAAAATGTTAAAAAATAAATCTGATGCTGAGGATCTCTGTCATGATGTGTTCCTCGAGATCTACCGTAACCCGCACAGCTTCGATCCCCAGCGAGGCAGTATCGAAGCTTGGATTGCGGTTAAGACCCGAAGTCGTTGCCTCGATCGGCTACGAAGAAGTAAGAGGATGCTGGTCAAAGAGGATGTGGAAGAGGACTTACAGAAGGCGAGTACGGATCACCATCTCGTGGAGGAGCAGGTCATAACGCATTCAGAGCATGAAGAAGTTCGGCAGGCTTTATCCGCTCTACCTGAAGCGCAAAAGGCCGCGATCTACGGTCATTACTTCGAGGGGCACTCCCATCGTGAGCTTGAACACAAATTAAAACGACCGCTCGGGACGATTAAGTCTCTTGTACGATACGGCATTCAGAATATGAGGCGCTTCTATCAGGAGCAAAGAAGCTTTCCCAAAGCAAGAGGTGAAAAACATGACTTGTAAGCATGGCTTAACAGATGAAGTCATGATCGATGACATCCAAGGGAGATTGGATGCACATCAAAGGCAGGAAGTACAGGAGCATCTGTCACACTGTGACACTTGTCAGCAAGCGTACATCGCATGGGCAGAAACGTTAGATCATGCGGAAATAGAGGCGCGACCCACACCAAATCTTAAGCGTAGAGTGATGAGTCGTGTGAGTAGAGACACATCCAAACGTTTACATTTCATGCAACCGAAAATACTCGCTTTTCTCTCTAGTGTGGCTGTCTTGTTACTTATCGTCTCAATTCAGTTTAAACCGGCTACGAACCAGAACCAGACGCCCACGGAGTCGCATGCTGAAAAAACATTGCTTTCTCACATGCAACAAACCGAAGCGCCATTCATGCTTGAAGAGGACACAGAAGTTTATGTCATCGTACCCGATATACAAAATAATATGACGGGGTACGCTTGGATTAACGAGCAATCGAATGAGATGATGCTCCTCGTGGACGGTTTGCCAACGATTACGATTAATGATTACCAGGCTTGGATAAAAACGACGAACGACGTGAAGAATGCCGGCCTTTTTCAAGTTAATGGAGAAGTGGGTCAGCTGTACATTCAAGACGCGACCATTAACAGACTTGAGCATATTATGGTCAGCCGTGAACCTCGAGGGGGTAGCTATTTCCCGACTGATCCTGACCCTGTGCTGATTCGTTTAGGGACAAAGTAAAAACGACAAAGTAAAAAAACGTAAAGTCATATAAATGGGCTCCGAGGGGGTCAGAGGCACTCCGATAGGCTCCAAGGCGCTAATCATCATGCCAGACCCCAAACTCAAACCCTTATGTTAACAGAACCTTACCCCTACCATTGAGCTGTGCGTCTTGCACAGCTTTTTTTACTTCCGTTAAGGGGTACGCGATTCGGGGATTGATGAGTTGTAATTTCTGCTCCATCATAAGGGTGAACAAGCGTTGAAACGTTCCCCTCCATGTGACATCCGACACCTGCGCGTTCCAGTGGCGTAAATGAAACAGCTGAACTTGAATCTCTTGCTGGGCTAATTGGGACCACTTAACAGGTGTCCCAGATAGTAACCCAAGGCTTAAATAGGTACCAGATGGCCGAACACACGACGCCAATACTGTTCCAGATCTACCTCCCACCATATCGATGGCGGCATCAACGCCTGTACCCCCGGTTAAGGACATTACGGTCGGGTACAATGATGTATCCGACGCATTAATGACATGCTGGGCGCCAAGCTGAAATAACGTCTGTCTCTCCCTGCTATGACGGGTTACCGCAATCACGTGAAAACCGAGGAGTTGAGACAGCTGCAGATACAATCTGCCTAGAGATGAATGGCTGGCGTTGATGAGTAAAGTATCTCCCGGACACAACGCTAAGATGTCTGTACTCGTCACCCATGCGGTAAGGGGATTGATATATAACTGTGCAGCCACTTGATCTTCAATCTCGTTTGGCACTGGTACAGCATATGCAGCCTTTGTTCTCACATAGGTCTGCCACGTTCCTTCTCCTCTTAACGGAAGAACTCTGCGGCCTAGGAGGGATTTTGAGACACCGGCTCCCACCTCCTCTACCACGCCTATTCCCTCGTATCCGGGCACAGCAGGTACATCTATACGATGAGCGTAAGCGCCAGTGATGGGAATTAAATCGGAAGGATTGATCGGGCGTGCGTTCATACGGACGAGGACCTCTCCCTGCTTAGGTGGCCTGACGTTAAGCTGCTTCTCAACTTTTAAGACTTCTGCTGGATCACCAAACTGATGGTATTTAACGGCTTGGATGTCTTTAGTATTAGACTTGTTAATGGCCGTGTTATTGTCCTGTTCAGTCATTGCCCATTCTCCTTATGGCGATTGATCAAACTTGATCGGCTAAATCATTTATAAGACAAAATAAAGCTAGCCTAGGTCCCATGCACATTCAAATATTGATGATGATATGAACAATTCTATGTTTAGTTTTGATTGAGATTATAATTGAGTAACCGTTTCGCTTCTGTTATGATGTTGTCCACAATCTCCGCCGCTGAGATTGGGTTACGGGTTTTTGGCAACATGCCCACACTCTGACCTGCCCATAGCGACATAAACTCAGCATTGTGCTGTTGGGCTGCTTTTCCACGAATCACTTTGGTTAAAGTATTTTGTGTAGGAAACGGTAAAGGGGCTTGCCCACTGGCTTCCCAACGCTGGATGAACCGATTTTTGACCCCTCGTGCCGGTCGTCCTGAGAATCCCTGTGTTAAACAAGTGTTCGAACCGTCCGCCTGGCGCAAAGCCTCCTGATAAGCAGGATGGGCACCAGATTCCTGGCAGGTCAGAAAACGTGTCCCCAACTGCACCCCTTGTGCACCTAAAGCGAGGGCGGCCACCAATCCTCGCCCATCCATGATGCCGCCTGCGGCTATCACTGGCACGCTAACCTGATCCACCACTTGGGGGACGAGGCTCATGAGGCCTATGTTCTCCCCGTCGGTATGAGGGCGGATCGTAAATGTCCCTCTATGTCCACCCGCTTCTGTTCCTTGCGCTACAATACAGTCACTTCCTTGCCGTTCGGCCTCTATCGCTTCTTCAACTGAGGTGATCATTGTGCTTATTTTAAGGCCTGCTTTTTTTGCCCTATCCATCGCATCTGGTGGTAATACCCCAAACGCAGTACTAATAACAGGCACTTCAGCCGATAGAAGCACCTCAAACTGTTCTGCAAATGTGTAGGCTGGTCTTTGAGGTGGATCGAACGTAAAGGTCTGGCGTTTGTGGTGTAAGTCTTCTGTTGATGCTGACGGTGAGGGTGTCCTGTGCCTGTTATCCCCGTCGTCATGGACCACGTTGCCATGGGTCACGTCGTCCTTCTCATCTTTATCCAGGTCCTCATATATTTGTTCGATCACAGGGCGTACATCGTCATAACGGGACCAGTTCAAGCTTTCTTCAGCCACAAAGAGGTTAACAGCAAACGGGGCAGAGGTTTGCTTTCGAATCGCATGTATCGCTTGCCCTAACTGTTCAGGAGAGAGGTACGCGCCTCCGAGGGTCCCTAGTCCTCCGGCTTCTGAAACGGCAGAGACAAGGTTGGGGGTTGTCGGTCCCCCAGCCATGCCGGCTTGCACGACCGGATAAGCGATACCCAACACGTCTGTTAGCTCATTCTGTAATGAAAGTGACACAACCTATACCTCCATTCGCTTAGGCACAAAATGTCTGATAAAATGCTGAGGGTCTAACTTCGCCCCTGTCGCTTTCTCTAGCTTCTCATTCCAGTGATACTTCGCCCCAGGGTGGAAATAATGTGCCTTCAGATAGGTGCCCACAGCTGGTGTATAGATGTCCTCCGACACATGTTCAAGTATATAGTCGTGCAGCTGTGAGGTGGTTAGTTCCCCTAGCAGATAGTTTTGGTAGTAGACTGGCGCCAGTGTAAAGTGAATTTTGGCTGCCCAGTGAGGTTCATCCTGGCGTTCTGGAGGGTGAACGAGCTGGACGTCCTCCACGATTTCCCACCACAGTCGATTCAGGTCTTGGTCTGGATCTTCATACAACTCACGCTCAAAGAAAGTGAAAGCCATCATCCATCTGGCTTGTATGAGCATCTGCTTTTGTAGCATTTTATGAAGCTGAGGCGCCATCTCATCTACTTCCGCTGAGTCTATAGATAAGTAGCGTTTGAACCATACGGGGTCTTTCGTGAGTCTGCCATAATACATGGCGATGGCTTCTGTTCCAAGAATATGCGCATACGTTCTCAACATGAATGGCAAGTTTGGATCGACGTACTTGGAATAGACGGCATGACCAAACTCATGAAGCATAACGGTACTCCAGTAATGGGACTGTTCATTGTTACAGAGGACACGGACGTCGTCAGGCCGACGAATGTCCGTACAGAACGCGTGCTGGTTCTTACCTTCTCGTGGATACAAATCACTGTTCTGCAACATATCTCGGATCTCTAGACCCATGTCTTCAAACGTCTGAACCGTTAGCGCCTCAAGATCTTGGTCTTGGAAATACGGATCAAGATCGATGTCCTTAGAGGGCGGCGCTTCTTGGAAAAAGGGATCAGCATAATGCCAAGGACGTAAATCCTCTACTGAAAGCCCAAAGCGTGTGGCCAGTTCCTCATCGATCTCCGCTTTGATAGCTCGGTAGGTATCGTCTGAAGCCTCTTTTAACTGCTTAAACGTCTCAAAGACAAACTCTCGGTCTAACTCATTGAGTTCAAAGCTCATCTGATGATGGTTCTCATAACCTAAGGACTGCGCCGCTGCATTACGCTTCTTAACTAATTGGATGAGGCGTTCTTCGACCACACGGCCAATCTGCTTGCTCGCATACCACGCTTTTTCCCGCTCGGCATTGTCATCACTTTGGACTAAGATTTGCCGGATGTCATTATCGTTGATCGGCGCACCGTCGATTTCAGCTCGATACGTGCTAAAGGCATGGACAAGCTCACTTGAGAGGTCATTCATTTCTTTGAGTGTCTCTTCCGGAAGTTGGTTTTGAACACATTGGGCATACAATAAGCCTAACTGTCTCTTCTCTTCCTCAGCTAACCCGTCCAATTGGCGATACTGCTTCACCTGCTCTAAAAGTGATTGGTCAGCATAGTAGAGACTCAGGGCCGTTTGAGCTGCGGACGTTTTCTCCACCCACTCATCCTCGCCCGTTGTGGCGGCCATCCATGACGCATACGTGACATCAGTATGGTGTTTAGATAGGACCTCATTTTGTTTCTGTAAAAACTCATTCACGGCAGATACACTCATACTTTTTTCCTCTCCTTTCCCCCGTTTATAGCTGGGGTTGGCGGGACTCTTTTCAGTGTCGCTTGTTCGTAGGCATAAGCGAGCTTCAAAAGGGTCGGTTCTTCAAAAGCGGATGAGGTGAACGTGATACCAAAAGGTTCTCCCTCCGATGTGTACCCGGCTGGTACCGTCACAGAAGGGTAACCGGCCTTGGCCGCTAGGGCACACCCGTAAAAGGATGGATATAGAATGGCATCTAGAGCGTCTTTTTTCAAAGTCGCATCAATCCCCTCTGTTTGTGAGGCCTGTATATCTCGTAATCGGCTGTGGAGATAAGCTTGTTCCGTTAATGAGCCACTTGTCTCTTCAGATTTGAGGAGCATGCTTTGACCGTATTTAAGGGCCACCTCCGCGTGTGCTAAGTTATATTTAATGACGTCCTGTAAGCTGTGCACGGGTAGATGCGGTGGCAACTGACTAAGATAATGGTTCAGTGCAGATTTAAATTCATACACGAGTACGTCAATCCCCAGTTCCTCATGCGCGGTGGGAATGTCAACCGAATCAAGCACGTCTGCCCCTTGGGCTTTCATATCTTCAATCGCTTTTTCAAACAATGCTAATTGATCCTCGCTCAGATTTTTCGTATACTGTCGTGCAACCCCAATTCTAGCGCCTTTGAGGCCGTCCTGACGTAAAAATGACGTATAGTCGTGATGAGCTTGTCCTTCACTTTTCCATGTTGCGGCGTCTTGTTCATCGACTCCCGCTATGGCGCCAAGCACGATGGCCGCATCTGCGACACTTCGAGCCAAGGGCCCGGCTGTATCCTGACTATAAGCGATAGGAATAATCCCTGTGCGACTAACGAGACCAACCGTCGGTTTAATCCCGACGAGTGAATTCATGTTTGCCGGGTTAAGGATGGAACCAGACGTTTCTGTCCCAATGGCAGCCGTGACGAGGTTGGCGGCTACAGCAGCGGCTGAGCCTGAGCTCGACCCTCCCACATCAAACTGACCTGGGCCATAAGGATTTAACGTTTGACCCCCTCTTGAACTGTACCCGTTTGACATTCGGTCAGACATGAAGTTCGCCCATTCTGTCAAGTTCGCCTTTCCTAGTATCACCGCGCCTGCTTCGCGAAGTTTACGAGCGACAACAGCGTCCGTCTGGGCATAAGCATCGGCTAAAGCGACGGAGCCTGCACTGGTATGCATGTGATCGCCTGTATCGATGTTGTCCTTCAGGAGAATAGGGACACCGTGTAACGGCCCTCTTGCGCCTTTTTCCCCACGTTCTCTGTCCAATGCTTCAGCGATGTATATGGCGTCCGGATTGATTTCAATCACAGAAGACAAGCCGCCTTCACCACGATCGTCAATGGCGATTCTGTCTAAGTACTTAAGCACCAGTGACTTGGATGTCAGCTGACCTGCATCGAACTGCTGTTGTATATCCTGAATCGACATCTCGATCAGATGCTCATGGCATGGTTGTGACTGTGTTGCGCCATCCTGTGTGTCTGAATTATTAATGTTCATGTCTTCTCTCTCCCTTACACGTATTTTAGCGTCTGCCATCCTTGACTTTGAGGTCGTCTGAGCGCTTCGAGTACCACTTGGGCCTCGTAACCCACATTAAAGTCATAAATCTCCGCCTCTTGTCCCTTCACAGCCGCGATGAGTTCTTGAATCATTTTCCCCTTCTGTATCGGTCCATCCGTTAGCTTTTCGATCGGTTCACCGACTTTTCCACCGACCAACGTCTTCCAGTTAAGGAGCTTAAGCGTACCCTCTGTTCCGTACACGGCAAACTCAATATGCTCTTCTCCCGCTACGTCCCTCATGCCTTCAATAAGGACGGGTGTACCATCCTCAAGTTTCATTTGCGCTATGATATCTGTTTCACAAGCATCGTTATGTGATGGAAAACGAATATCACTTTGAACGTCGGTGACGCGACCAAACATACTTTGCATCGCTTGTATCCAATGGACGCCGACCTCAAGAACATATCCCCCTTGTTCACGCCCGGCCACCCAATCGTTTTGTTGCCACAGTCGTGGCCATTGTGGAAAATGCATCGTTAAGCGGATATGACGAGGTTGACCTATGTATCCTTCTTGCAAACGTTCCTTAAATCCTATGAGCCCAGGCTGGTAATGAAGTGGGAAGTGCATCGCGTGGACCACCCCGGCTTCGTTTGCGGCTTCTTTCATTCTTTTGGCCTCATCAACGGCATTCGCCAGTGGCTTTTCACAGAGAAGATGCTTTCCAGCCTGTAGTACGTCGAGAACGATTCGTTCATGATACTTCGGCGGGACAGCCACATAGACGAGATCCGCATCTGCGTTTGCCAGTAGCGCTTGGTAGTCTGTAAAGTATGGGATATCTCCCGCTTCTTGAGCAACACGTTGGGCCACCGCACGTTGAGTGTCACACACGGCACTCAACTGCACGTCTTCTCTAGCCTGGAGCTGTTGTAAAAGCCCTTGACCGATGGCCCCAAGCCCGATTACACCTAACTGAACCTTTTCCATATCTGTTTATGTCCCCTCTCTGAAAATCATCTTCAAAATTATCTTTTTCACTGTGTCCTCTTTCTATTTTTCTACCTTTTCTGCTACATTATCTTTCTACTATTCTACTCTTTACTTTTTCCTCTTAACTTCAAGTTTTTCTTGGACTCCTTCTTGTGTTTGCTTTTTCGTGTTCGCTTCGCCACTCATGCGCTTATGAAGTGATACTTCTATAAAATTTAGAAAATTAAAACTAACTTAACGGTGACACTGATCACACCTACTGCTATCATAGCATTATTGTTGATTCATTTACTACCGAAAGCGATGTGTTTACCTGTGGCAAATATCATTTTCTTAATCATGACGTAGCCTTTTTGTTGAAGAAAAGTTTGCTTTTCTTTATAAAGAAAGAAGATCGTTAAATCATTTGGGAGTGAAAACAGATGGAGAAACCAATCATTGGCGTACTACCCTTGTATGATAGAGAAAAAGAAAGTTACTGGATGCTACCTGGATACATGAAAGGGATTGAGGATGCGGGTGGCATCCCGATTATGTTACCGTTAACCACAGACGAGGACAGTATTCTAAGGTTAGCCCATACTTTTGACGGCTTCCTATTCACAGGTGGTCATGATATCAATCCAGAGTTGTATGGTGAGGAATTAGAGGATCGTTGTGGGGAAATGTGCACAGATCGTGATATCATGGAGTCCATTTTATTTAAGCATGTAGCAGAACTGGATAAACCGTTATTCGGGATTTGTCGTGGTCTGCAACTATTTAATGTATTGTTAGGTGGTACCTTATATCAGGATATTCCGACCCAGCGGAGCGAGAGTCATATTAATCATAAGCAAGACCCACCCTACACTGAACCCGTTCATCACGTAAGCATAGCAAAAGATACCTTGCTTTATCCTATTCTTCAAACAGAGTGTCTTAAGGTCAATAGTTATCACCACCAGGGGATTAAGAAGCTTTCAGAACGGTTAGTGCCTGCGGCAACGTCTGAAGATGGGTTGATAGAAGCTGTTGTCATGCCCAATAAAACATTTACCTTAGCCGTTCAATGGCATCCCGAGTTCAACTACAAGTGTGACGATCATAACTTTAAATTGTTCTTAGCATTTGTTAGATCATGTAAGTGAATCAATTTGTTTACTTAGCGTTATGGCCTTCATTCGATATAGGACAAGGACAAAAAAATAGAACTTCCACATGATTGGAAGTTCTTCTTTCTTCAAATACGAATCGAATCATAAGTTTAATTTAAGAATACTAAATTCAACTTAATAACATCACATTTGTAACAAGCCTACTTTTAACAACTTAAACTAATCGGCACGCGATTAGGATACATGTCATTATCCTCAGTGGTCTGCCGTGTCGTCGCAGTCGGCCATTTCGGCTTCGTTGGCTTCTTCCGCTTCAATTTCTCTTTTCGCTGCAAGGTAGCGATTATCTGGATGTTCCTCACACTCTTTGGAGCAGGAATGATTGTGTTCTTTCTCACACTCTTCACAGCAGACGTGCTGGAGGTTACACCATGGGTTCGCACAGTTGATGTAGCGATCCTCAGCTTTCCCACAGTGGTAACATTCTCCGACGACAACATCCTCTTTCTGATTAATCGGTACAGAAATGCGCTCGTCAAATACGTAGCACTTACCGTCCCATAGCTCACCTTGTACCTCAGGATCTTTACCGTAGGTGACGATACCACCGTCTAATTGTCCCACGTCTTCAAATCCTTCTTCGAGCATCCAAGATGTAAGCTTCTCACAGCGGATACCACCCGTACAGTACGTGATGATCTTCTTATCCTTCTTATCTTGTAAGTTCTCTTTGATCCATTTAGGGAAGTCACGGAAGGCCTTGACCTCTGGACGAATCGCCCCTCTGAAATGACCGATATCGTATTCATAATCATTTCTGCCGTCTAACACGATCACGTCGTCACGCTGTAACAGCTCGCGCCATTCCTTCGGTGTGTAGTACTTACCTGTTTTTTTGACTGGGTTGACCCCATCTACTCTGAACGTGACAATTTCGTCTCTGGCACGAACGTGCATCTTCTTAAAGGCATGTTCATCTGCTCCATCTATCTTAAAGACCATATCCGAAAATCTTGGGTCTTTGTGCAGTTCTGCCATATATTTGTCTGTCTGTTCAATGGTGCCTGAAACAGTTCCGTTTAGACCCTCAGGTGCCACGAGGACTCTTCCTCTTAACCCTAACTCTTTACAAAAATCCAGGTGTTCCTGTGCAAACGTTTCATGATCATCTATTGGCGTAAACTTATAATAAAGAAGAATACGATATGGTTTAACATTGTCACTCTCTGTAGCAACCACATGACTCTTCTGTGCTTCTTCACTCATATTTCTTCACCCTATCTATGATGAGATATTTCCATTAAAATATGATAACAAATCATCAGGAAATGTCAAAGTTTTTGTTTGCATAAACCCGATTCATCAGTATCATTTCCCAGAAAATAGTGCGACTATCTCTTAGTATAGCCCGCAAGAGGATGAAATACGATCCATTCAGTCATCATGGTTTTGGAAAATATTCCTTCTTCAACGCTTCTAGTTGATGCACGCATTGTTGCGCCCACTGATCGTCTCTTTGTTGTAAAGCCTCGATTTCCTCATCGACAGCTTTGGCCAACGACGCTTCATAGGCAGGGGTATCACCACTAAAAGTACGCAAATGAGGGTGTGGCACAAGCGCTTTTTCCTGGTAAGCTAACGCTTTTCTTTGATGAAACATGTCCACATTCGCTTGGTAAGGTTGATGCAGATCCCCTTGAGTGGGATGTTTTAGAACGGCTAATATTTTGACCACCGCTTTAGAGGACCGCACTTCAATGATTTCTCCTACGTAGACACCCGTCTTATAGACGGCTTGGACAACGGTCCCAACTTCAAACGTAGACATGTCCAATCCCTCCTGTCCATTTTTTAAAATTGATTGGCATACTTGTCCTTCTATCACCATAGGATGTAGCAAACGACGTGATATGAAGGAGTGTTTGTTATGAACGGCCCCATCGCTTGGCTAGACGGGTTACTTGCTATCGTCATCTTTACTCTAGGCTTGACCATCCTCGCTTATGTTTTTAGACATGAAGACAAGGATGAGAGCCAAAGCGAAGCTTGACTTTCGATACCAGACTAGGACTCGGTCGGATAACAGACTAGGACTCAGATGACGAACTAGGACTCTTCGTTCATTTTACGCGTCATCTGTTGCCATACGGTTCCTTCCGCCTCTTCGCCACCTTCAATACGCTCTAAGGCCATCTTCACTTGTAAGCTCACTTCAAATTCTGGGTCTTGTTCAGCCTCTTGGAGAGCTGGAAGCGCCTCTTCAGTTCCAACCTCATACATATAACGTGCCGCACGCCAGCGTACAAGCTTGTTAGGGTCCTGCAACGCTTTGATCATGACAGGCATCGCTTCGGGGTCTCCGACGTCGGAAATAGCGTCACCCGCTGTACGTCTCACGACCGGACTCTTGTCTTCTAGCGCACTATACAGGAGAGGTAACACTTTTTTGCCCCCAACCTCACCAAGATAAGCGGTGGCCAAACGACGAATAGACATCTTAGAATCTTGTAAAGCTTGTTCTAAAATAGGAATCTCATCCTCTGTCAAACGCATGCGCTCAAGAGCCGCATATCTCGTCTTCCAGTCCTCGTCCTGCAACGCTTCTTGTACACGTGCTGCTGAAAAAGCTTCATCCGGATCGACGTCTTGCTCTTCCTGGAACGCTTTGGCCACCAGTCGGTCTATACGCTCTTCATCGTAGGCAGCGTTAAGCTCTTCGACGAGTTGTTCTCCAACTTCATCGACATCACCATATCTGACCCCTTTTTCCACCCATTTTCTTTCTAACACGAGGTTATCAGCGGAAGGCTGAGCTTTCATCGCCGCTGCCATAAAACGCTCCGGTAAGCCGACACGATGCTCCTCATCCCCTTGTTGGAGCTTGATTTGCATCGGTATCCCTTTGAACATCTGGAAGTACACTTCTATTTCTCCGTACGTATCTTGAACTTGTGCAGGCTCTTCATCAGAAGCTGCTGCTCTTCCTTCTTCCCCCGCGTCATGCTCATCAAATACAGCACGCACCTGAGGGAGAATCACTTTCCAGTCAGCTTTCGGATGGCGCTCGACAGCCATGAAATCACTCACTTGGTAAACCCCTTTTACCCCTTCAACCTCCATAATCTGTTGGATATAGGCAGGAGCTTCATGTTTATTTTGCGGGTTGATGTTGTAAGTGACACCTTGTGGCAACGCTGGTTCTATATTCAGCTTCATCGAGTTTGGACTCGGTGTCGGTTCTATCGATTTGACTTGCATGGAAAAAAGACCTCCTTATACCTGGATTGTATTGTTGTCATATTCCCGATCGTGTCATCGTTTCGTTTATAACATTATACTCATTGTGAGGGTAAAGGCCATTATAAACCCATAAGCCTCCATGCTTATAAGCCTAAGGCCTTGGCAAATGTGAGACAACCTCGCATGCTGTTCGTCACATTGTCTCGACTAGTTTGTGATCAATACCATCTTAACATAGTCGGATTCCACAGAAAAAGCTACAAGCCCGATATCCTCAGCTATTTTGTAGATACAAACAAAAATAGCCTTGGTATGCACCCAAGGCGTTGTATCGCAGTAATTCGTTTACCGCTATTGTTCGTGTATGAGGTTAAACATTTCGCGACTTAACCCCGCGAGACGCTTCCCAGACTAAATGGCCACCTCTGGGCCGCTGATCAAAAACCAAAAACCGGCGGCAATAATAAAGAGCCCCAAAATTAAGACGAAAACCATAAATAAGGTAAACCCTTTGCTTTTGCTTCTTCGACGAAAGAACTCATCCATGTCTCCGACTCCTCTACAATATGCTTCTGACACCTATTCTAGCATACCTTTTTCTCCTTCAACAGTTCATTGTGTGACTTTGTCCTGCCGTTTTTTCCTTTTACCCCACGGTTTCAATACAGAAAGGAGAAAAATAGCGATGAGCGACACAAGCTGAAGACCAATCCCGATGAAAAGATACGTACGATTAACGAGAAACTCAGGATTTTCTAATGCTCCTATTCCCTGACTCTCGACGATCGTTAAACCATTCAAGGACCACACATAAATCCCCACCATGCCAAGACCGATAGATAGTACGGTCAGTCCTTCTTTTAATATTAACCAGTGATAACGAAAGAACCCCCAATGGGTGACGACCGAAAGCAATACCCCCGTTATGACTGTGCCAATTGTCGACGCTCTGACTGATGTCTTCGCGAGCAAATGCATGCTCGTATAGGCTGCCATTAAAATATCCCTATCTGAAGAAGCTGCGGCCGCAATACTTAATATCAAAAAGACCACAGTTACCCCGAACATGATCGAAGCAAATAAAATATGGAGTGTTAATAATAACTTTCTTGCCCTTAGTCCGATGTTCTGCATCCTCGTTCCCCCTTTTTTAGCAAATCCAACGAGATCTCAATCTCTGAATTGCTCTGAATCTCATACTGCTCCATGCTTGGCGTGAATCATCCTCCAGGACGTTAATCACACTCAAGACGTGAATCATCCTCCAAGACGTCAATCATCCTCCATGGGCGCCAGTCATCCTCCATGGGCGCCAGTCATCCTCCAAGACCTCAATCATCCTCCATGGCCAATCTGAGTCTCGAAGTCAACTCATAAGCCATTCACATGCAGGATATCTCCCATTTCTAAATATCAGCTAAACAAATCCTTAAATTTTTCTTAAATAAAATAACCGCAAATCACATCGATTAGTGTGACTTGCGGTTCATCCAGAACCTTTCTTAATATCTTCTAAAAAAAACTAACCTCTCAAACGATACCCGGCTCCCCAAACGGTTTCGATATACTGTGGATTTGACGGGTCTATCTCTATCTTTTTACGGATTTTACGAATATGGACGGTTACCGTGGATATATCCCCCATAGAATCCAACCCCCACAGTCTTTCAAATAAATGGGCTTTACTAAATACGTAGTTCGGATGTAGCGCTAAAAAGAGCAACAGATCAAACTCCTTAGTTGTAAACGTGATTTCTCTGCTATTAAGAAAAACTTGGCGTGAAGCTTGATCGATGTGTAAGCCTCTTATGCGAATGTTGTGACCCTGGGTATCTTTTGGCCCTACCAATCGTTCGTACCTAGACAAATGTGCTTTAACCCTAGCAACCAATTCACTGGGGCTAAACGGTTTGACAATATAATCGTCAGCCCCGAGCCCTAACCCGCGAATCTTATCGATGTCCTCTTTTTTCGCTGTCACCATTAAAATAGGGATATCTCGTGTTTCCCTTATCTCTTTACAGATTTGAAAGCCGTCCTTTTCAGGTAACATCAGATCAAGGAGTATTAAGTCATACTCTTGGGTCAAGGCTTTTGTGAGTCCACGATCACCCGATGTCTCAATATCGACCGAGAAACCATGTAGGTCTAAATAGTCTCGTTCCAACTCTGCAATGTCCCATTCATCTTCAATGATTAATACCCGCTTCATACGCTACCTCCTCATCCATTCCCTGTCTTTTTTAGCATGAAAAAGACACTGGTCCCTTCTCCTACTATACTTTCAACCCACATGTCGCCACGGTGCTCCTCAAGGATTCTCTTGGCAATGGCCAGTCCAAGGCCGCTTCCGCCTGTCTTCGTATTCCTAGACGTATCCACACGATAAAACCGATCAAAGACATAAGGCAGCGCCTCCTCGGGAATACCTGGGCCGTTATCCTGTATGTTCACGATGACTTGATCCTCATGCTCTTTTAAACGGACACGAATCTTTTTTTCATCCTTCTCCATATACTTCAAACTGTTGTGGATCACATTCACCACCACGCGTTTGATTTGCTCCCGGTCCATGATCACGTCGTAGGAAGTGTTAGAAGGTGCTTTCTCGGCATGAAAAGAAAGAGCAACCCCTTCGTCCTCAAAATCAACGGTCAACTCCTCCAACACATCAGTCAAAAAGGCTTTGAGGTTGACCTCTTCAAAGTGAAAAGGCAAGCGCTTTAGATCCAATTTGGAGTATAGGGCAAGCTCATCAATTAACCGATCCATATCTGTGGACTTCGTATGAATGTTTTGCAGATATCGCTTCATCTTGTCAGGTGTATTGGCCACACCATCGAGAATGCCTTCCACATGGCCTTTAATAGATGTGATAGGTGTCTTAAGATCGTGGGATATATTCGAGATTAATTCTTTTCTATTTTCCTCATATTGTATTTGCAATGCAGTAGACGCTTTTAATTTTTGCCGCATATGTTCAAAGGCTTGGGCTAACTGACCGAGCTCATCTTTTTTCTTAGGTTTGATGTGAAAGTCTAAATTCCCGTTACTCATCTCCTGTGCGGCCCGCATCAAATCATTGACTGGCTGGAGGATGCTTTTAGACACAAAATACGTGAGTAAACCATTCGTCATGATCAGGATAAGAATGAGGCTGCCAAACAGTAAGGGGAAAAATTGTCTAGCCACATTTGCAGTGGCGCCCGGATCACGAAGAAGAAACAGCGTTCCCTCTGTACCGTCAGGATAAAAATAATCATATGTCTGCATGTAAAAATGACCCGCGCCTATGCTTTGTACCGGCCGCTGACTTTGCTCTGCACCAAACGGGGGCAAATCAGATGGCGATAAGGAATCAAAGTGAGGAGGCACAAAAGTCAGTTCGTCTCCTTTTCTTACGATTAAGGCGGTGTCGTCTTCCATTAAGGTGTCGTTAACAGACGAAAGGTAATCAGGGTTTTCTAACTGTTCGGGTGTCAGTGACGCGACTTTTTTCAAGGCCACCATCTCATGGTTAACGGAGGCACGCTCTGGATCACCAGTATGATTATCCTGCCAAAACCCTCTCACATCTCCAAAGAAAATGGAGACCAGTAACATGGTCGTCAGTACAAAGAATAAAATAGGGATGACGACCATCGCAATATTAGATAAAACTAAACGTTTTCGAATTGACATCATGACACCAACCTTAGCCGTCCGTTCAAGATTTGAAGTTAAGCGTATACAGAAAAGATCTGAAAAGGAATATCAAAATAGGGAACAGAACCCTATCTGCTCTCAATGTATACTATCTTCTCTCAATGTATACTATCTTCGTTTAATGGTCAAAAAGATTGAAACATAACGGCTGATGTGGGACACTTAAGAATGAAAAATTAAGACACTTAGCCCTCGACAGCTAAAGAGTGAAAATGGAAAGAAGGGGTCACATTTGCCTGCGTATTTATATGGACTACTGATGTTACTCAGCCTCATATGGGGGGCTTCATTTTTCTTCATTAAGGTAGGACTGGAGAGTTTTGGCCCTATCGGTGTGGCCTTTTGGCGTTGTCTTTTTGGCGCTGTTGCACTGGCTCCGATCCTCATATACCAAAGGAAACGACTCGACTGGCAAAACCTACCCTGGGGCGCTCTCGTTGCGGTAGGTTTGTTGAATTCCGCCATTCCATGGATGTTACTGGCCTACAGCGAAACGAAGCTCACCAGCAGTTTTGCCAGTGTGTTAAATGCGTCAACGCCTATCTGGACCTTGATTATTGGCATTGTCATCTTCAGGCTTAAATCCACTTTATACCAGTGGCTGGGTATTCTAGTGGGATTCATTGGCATCATCGTCTTGATGGATATAGACTGGTCTGCACTGTACGTGCAAGATTCTTTGGCCGTGGGGGCCATGGTCTTAGTCACACTGTTTTACGGATTCTCATCCCAACTGAGTAAGCGTACTTTAAACGAGGTCTCTGTGTACCAGATTGCCTGTCTGACACTAGTCGTCGGTGCACTTGCAACAGGCGTCATGGCACTTGCTATCGAATCTAACAACTGGGGGAACATCCTTAAGACGGATGTGATATGGAACTTTATTGGACTCGGATCATTAGGTTCTGGGATCGCCTATATCCTCTTTTTCAAGTTAGTGCAAAAAGGAAGTGCTGAGCTTGCGACGATGGTCACTTATCTCGTGCCGCCTTTCGCTATTCTATGGGGGTACTTCCTCCTGAACGAGGCCATAACACCGTCCCTTCTGATCGGTTTGTTACTCATATTGAGCGGTGTCTACTTATCGACGCGTAAGAAAAAAAATCACAAGTCACACCCACAAACCATGACCGAAGAGCAAGCGCAATCATAAAATTGACATGTTTAGACCTTCTCAGACGTAAGATGTGAAAGGAACCTGAGGAGGTCTGACATGAAGAGAGCAAAGTTAAGAAACCTCTGGACCAAGCTCCCTACGATGCTCTTCGTTTCTTTTTTAACCCTATTTTGTTGGTCGCATACCTTAGCGTGGATGAGTGCTGAGCCCCAAATAGGCGGTCTCACTCCGCATCCCCCTGAGGCCCATCGTGATTATCCTGACCAATATACGAGTAAGGCAGACCAACCACTCGTTCGGAATCCTAATAAAACCGCAGAAGACACCGCAGGCGAGCCACAAAAGGCAAAGCGTACCGCCCCGTCAGAGAAAACCGAACCCTTAGATCAAGCGTTTAAAACGGATACATATCCCTCGACCCCTTTTACCTTTCCCACACCACACCCTAGCATTCAGAGCCTACTGACCTATGACATCCTCACCTCAAACCAGGACACACCCGTGACACATGTACCACTAAATGACATGTACTCATACCCTTACACAGACGTTGCAGGGGTGCCGACTTTTCGTGGCAATCCAACGAGAACACAACCCGCGTATGGCTACTTAGAGCAAAGACCAACTACGCTGAAAATAAGGTGGTCCTTCACAACCCGTACGAGTAGCTGGGGTGGTGGTGCCGGTTGGACCGGTCAGCCTGCGATCATCAATTGGCCTGAAGAAACGAGACAGGTGATGAACCTTCGTAGCACCAACGCCCCCAACACCGACCTTGTTGAAGTCATTTACGGTTCATTGGACGGCCGAGTATACTTTTTTGACCTGAAGAACGGCGAGCAGACCCGTGACCCTCTCAACGTCGGCAACCCTATAAAAGGAAGTGTTTCGGTAGACACGAGGGGTTTCCCCTTGTTATATGTAGGGGAAGGCATTCCTGAAACGGGAGAGATCGGTTTCGGCTTATACTCCCTACTAGATCAGAGCTTACTGTATCACCAGAGTGGTTTGGATGCACAGGCCTTTAGGTCTTGGGGTGCTTTTGATAGCTCTGCCTTATTCAATAAGAAGCAGGATAGTATGCTTGTCGGTGGCGAGAATGGGTTGCTTTATCATCTTCAGTTGCGCACGACTTACGAGGCTGAGCCGCCTTCGTTATCCATTGATCCTATCGTGTCTCGTTACCGTTATCGTGTAGAGGGCAACGAACATCAAGGGATAGAAAACGCTGTGGCCATTTACGGAAACTTAGCTTATTTTGCAGACAATGGCGGGAGTGTGCAGGCCATCGACTTACAAACCTTTCAACCGATTTGGGTCCTTGGGCCGACGGATGACACCGATGCCACGCTCACCGTAGACGTAGAAGAAGAAACGCCGTATATATATACGGCAACAGAAGTGGATCAACAAGGGACACAAGGTGATGCTTCCATACGTAAAATCAACGGCTTAACAGGTGAAGTGGTTTGGGATACGCACTATCCCTGTTATTCAGATCCTGATGTCAATGGGGGCGCTTTGGCGACGAATATCGTTGGGAAACATGAGATCGGGGATGTCGTTATTTTCACCCTAGCCCGCTATGGGGCTTTCCATAAAGGACTTATGGTCGCTTTAGATAAGGCGTCCGGTGAGGAAGTCTGGCGATGGGAAATGCCCTATTACGCGTGGTCCTCTCCTGTGGATGTGTATACAAAGGACGGGGAAGCGTTTCTGCTTCAGGCTGACTCCAGGGGACAGCTGTCCCTCTTAGAAGGGACAACGGGCGTGATAATCGATCAGATAGACCTTGGCGCGACGGTTGAGGCCTCTCCGGCGGTGTTTAATGATACACTCGTGCTGGCGACACGCGGGCAACAGATCTTTGGCATTCAAATGCAATAGGATGGGGTGGCTCTTGCGGATAGGATGATGTAGCATGTGCAACTTGCAATCATAAGCGTGCATTCATACAATACTAATAAACAAGTTAACACAACATAAGGAGCTAAACGATGATCAAGGTATACATTGACGGGGCAAGTGCAGGAAATCCAGGACCGTCTGGGGCGGGTATATTCATAAAAAAAGAGGATGGGAGCGTCGAGCGACTCACCATTCCTCTAGGGAGCATGTCTAATCATGAAGCAGAGCTACACGCTTTACTCAAAGCGTTAGAGCACTGCAAGGCGGAAGGGTACAATCAAGTGCTCTTCCATACCGACTCCCAGCTTGTAGAACAAGCCGTTGACAAAAGGTTCGCCAAAAAAGACGCTTACGATACGCTACTAAAACAAGCCCTTACTTACATAGATCGACTGGACCTTTTCTTCCTAAAATGGATTCAGAGTAAAGATAATCCAGCAGACCCTCTCTCCAGAGAGGCGATCCAGATGAACGAACAGAAAGGACGCTAGAGTTAAGGGTAAGGGTAAGGAATAAAGATAAAGAATAAAACACGGATAGTCGTAAGCACCCTTTTAGTCAAACTTAGGGGTATGTTTATAATCGTCGACGAGACGCCTGTATTTCCTATATCCAAAGATAACAACGAGGACCAAAGCACCGAACATGAGTGACACGAACACGTTATGACTGCGCTGAGGTGTGACGTACTCGTTGACCGCCATAAACTGGGAGAAATATGACTGAGACTCCCCTAGTACTTCTCCATCTAGCATATCAATCCACCCATAAGTGTCGTTTACAGGGTAATAACACCCGTCTTCCCCTTCCTGTAGCAGGATAAGAAAAGCGCCACCTCTATACTGATGTCCTTGTATGTGCTCACCGGACTCAACGGGCATACACACCGTGAGGATGCCCCCTACCTCTTCTTCATGTAAAGGTTTGTAATACGCTTCTGCCATAAACAGATGCACGTACCACTCACCCTGGTAACGCTCTTCAGACTGACTATTCAAATCGAACGTCCCCACCGCAATGACGTCTGCAGCTTGTGCACTCTCCCTTGGAGATGAGGTTGGGTCTTCCGCTTCCTGTGCTGTCACTCCGCTACTTGTGACAAATAAACTAGCGCTACAACATAGAATCAAAAACACCATGAACCAACGTCGTATGTGACGTGAGTTGTTATTGTTGCCACGGTCTCCCCCTTGTTGTTGACTCACATGAGTCATCCTCCGTACTCCGGCTGTGTTCATATGTATCCCTCTTTTAACATTTAATAGACGTTATGTTATTATAACATCGCTTTCAAAGGGTTGTCATGGCGGATAAGGAGCATATTTTAATGTCTCCGGTTCGTTCCATACCAAAGCAGTGACGTCCATTATATCTTACTGTTGCTACTATTCTGTTCCTCAATAACCATGACCGTATTAGAAAACATATCTCCTAATCTTCGACCTTCTTTATTCAAAACAAGAACTAGAAATTCAATAGGCCATATAAACATTGTAATATTTCTTACAACTAGCTGCCATTTAGAGGGAACTTCATTATTATTTTCTGAAGACCGAACTTGTAGACCCATTACTCTTTTCCCTATACTTTTCCCTTTGAGTAAGTCTTTAGCAAAATATGGCATAGTCATTAACGCTAATACAACCGATACATAAAACAATAATTCTATGCCATAAGCATTATTGAGTTGTTCCAGGAAAATAAATATAAATATCACTCCTACACATGTGATTATAAGATGGTCTATACAAAAAGCCAATGTTCTTCTAGCCAATAAAGACGTTTTGGTTTCTCTATCTAATGCCATGGATATATCCTCCTTTTAAACATGTAAGACAATGATAGTTTTATTAATGCTATGTATTAAGACACTAACGGGTTACCACGTTTATCTTGAGCAGGAAAAGACTGTTGTAGACTTTTCTACTACTCAAAACTGTAAGCAATCAAAAGGTTTCAAGCAATCAGTTTCATTTACCCATTGCCTTACATTGGCCAGAAGTAGGACCAGATCATACAAACAGCTCCCCAGATTGCTGTAACTAAAACAATCTTTCGTCTCACCCATGTGGAAAAGAATGTAGTAAAGAATAACAGTAACGCCCCGATCGGTAAGATAGTGTTTTGCAGCGGATACCCTTCTTGAACATGCTCTATAGCCAAATAATAAATAATGGCAAATGAAGCAGATGTGACAGCTGTAATCTCAATAAATATTCGCCGATAAGCACGGTAAGTTAATGAAGGGAAAAAATAGATAAGCCAACCGCTTACCCCGTAGACTAAAGCTGTTACTGAGCCTGTTATTACAAATATTAAAATAAATAATAAATCTAAAGCTATCATATTTACAACACACCTTTTTAATGGGTTAGTCAGCGTTGATTAGTAAAGTCTCGTCTACCTCTATCTCTGTTAATGACGATAGTAGTTTTATGAGTCTAGCGTATTCACCATTATCAAACCAAGAGTCTGGTATGGGTATATAACTATCATATTTTGTATTTTTATGGGTTATTTCTAAGGCGTACTTGTCGTCATATCTTAGTTTGGCTTCTGCGTTAAACCCTTCACATTTTTGACTTATAATATCAATATAATTCATTAGTTCTTTTTCGGCAGATAAATATTTTTCTTCCGGTAGCTTTAGATTAATAACCTTGATATTTACAAGTGAACCTAGCGGCATATAGTACAAAGCTTTGTTGTTTTGAATGTTGTTAAGCCAATTAATTTTTATTTCTGATTCATCTATTATTAAATAAATGAGATCCTTTTCTGTCGGTTCAATAAGTAGTTTCTTGTCTCTTGCTTGTTGCAATTTATAATCATATTTAATAACAAAAAAATAAACACAAAGGCCACTTGCCGTTAAGCCAAAATAAAGTTTAAAAAAGAAGGATGAGCCATTATCGATAAATATATAATATGTAAAGATAAGTGGAATGACGATACTACTTATTATTCTAAACCTTATCATATTAATGTTTACATCCCAATGCTCCTTTGTATCGTATGGTGTGAAAAAAAATGGACGTATAAAGTACCATTCATTCTTTGAGCATTTAAATTGATTTACTTCCATAATTGCGCCTCCCACTAATTACAACTTGCTGACAATTGTTGGTATACAATGACGCTAAGCTGGCCATAATCTTACTCAAATATTCGTAGTATAATTCATTATCCTTTTTGATAACGCCTCTTTTCCGTGCGAGTTGACTTTTCCTCAACCCTTAGTCCTTCACTCTATTCTAGAATTCTATCAAAAAGACTGTAGACCTAATGTACTTTACTGTACTTAATCTACAGTCTAGACGGTTCGTTAAGGTTGCTAAAAATCAATAAATTTACTTGGTATAGAATGAGCTAACCAAACACTATCATTACCTTTATAAAATCTAACTCCTTCATTCCACGCCTCTACAGCTTTTATGCATAACAAGGTTGGATTAGTATCCCGCCTTTTACCAACTTGTTTGGCAGTTTCTACATCAGAAGCTTTTTGCGGTAGTAACCCTTTCCTTTTTATCCTATCAACATATCTTGCTGCAGTACCATGATATAGTACAGCAGGGGGACATTTAGCATCTTTTATTATCCTATGAGGTGTTGAATGGCCATATAATGCCCTAATTCGACCGTCTATAATTTCATACCTCTTTTTATCGGAGCTCATAATCATGTGTTTTAAGACTTCCTCGTTCACATCTTTCCATATCCTTTTTTCACGCAAAGAATACAAAAGCTGGCTAATATCTACCCAACCCTCTTCATTTAATTCTAGTTCGTACTCCCAGGGTGCGTGACGCAAAGCATATAAACCTCTTTACTCAGCCTCTTTAGATCCATCACTATCCCTCATCATATTAGAATCGTTAGTAGTGAATACTGTTTATCAGTCTTGTCTTTGTACTACATTAAAATAACGAACATTCTTTCTCACATCGTCATTTAATATATTTGCTACTTTTTGGGGATAATAATTAGGTTAAAATGGGTTTTCGATTTCAAAGTTATACTAGGAAATGATCTATTTTATAAAAAATCACCATTACTGTATTCGATAGCCAAAGGGAAATTGTGGTAGTCATTTTAAAACTTTTTTGTCTTATTGGTTCTCACGCTGGGCAGCCCCACGACATTTCCTTCCCTCATTCGTCACATTTCGACATATTCCTAACGGTGGCATTGTTATAGTATAACAGAATCCCCTGAACCTCCTTACTTGCAGGAAGAGGAGGAAGGAGGAATGGTAATAGTAATTCTAGGCTAGTAATCAATAACCTTCATAATGACACTTTGGAGGTTGATTTTATTTAAAATGGCTATTGGAAGAGTAAAGTTATAACTTATACTGTAAGTGGTGGGGGAACTAAGTTTGCCTTTCCTAGCGGGTCGGATAGCTTAATAATTTATGCCCTAGTGTAGTGAATTTTCCGAATACCTTAGAAAAAGATAAAAAGTACAGAGCTTATGACTGGACTGCCCAAACGGCAAAGAAAAACTTTGGCGTTTGGCTTTTACGTTTATTCTATAGTAAGGGAGAAGCCGCATGACAAGTACTAAGCTAAAAATGATTGCATTGGCGACAATGTTTATTGACCATTATGGACACTTTATACCAGATTCACCAGATTGGATGAGGTGGGTAGGGAGAGTCGCTGCTCCGATCTTTATCTATTGTGTCGTGATCGGATATAAGCATACCTCTAACAGAAAAAGATACCTGACCCGTTTAGGGATAGCTGCAGTTGGAATGAGTTTCCTGAACCTATTTATAAACTTTCATGTTTACTATTCAGATTTAAACAGACTGTATATTGAAATGAACTTCTTCTCTACTTTATTTTTAATCGTCTTCCTTATCATGCTGCTGGAAAAAAAGAAAGTAAGATTTTTAATAGGGTTGTTTGTGTGGCAATTTGTTTCTTTCTTCATATTTGGCTCTCTCGAAGTCACAGGGTTGCTTAATTCCCCAATGGCCATTTTCACAATTCAAACTTCTGGAAACCTTCTTGTAGTTGATGGCGGTCTCCTAATGATCTTATTAGGTATCCTCTTTTATTTTGCAAAAGAAAATAAATGGAAAGTGACGATAAGCTATGGTTTTTATTGTCTCATACTCTTTTATCTGGTTAGAAGATGGGGATGGATACGGGAGGGATTATTTTCACATTTATTTGGATTTTTTGATTTTCAATGGATGATGATTTTCGCTCTGCCACTGCTGCTATTATACAATGGCAAAAAGGGGATCGGGTTAAAGTACTTTTTCTACGTCTTTTATCCTCTGCACATCGCAGTACTTTGGTATATAGGTATGGTACTCAGTCAATAAACTAAACACACCAAACAGTGTGATGTTATATTTTAGCTCCCAGTTTTTTCTTTTAATATTGCTGATTCTAAAGCGGTCGTCACTCACTCCTTTGTCATTCTACTATCCATGCCCCAACCTACGATCTTTCTAGTATAAAGATCCATGATGCTAGCTAGTTTATTGTTCCGGCGAAGCTTTGCTTTCAAGGCAGCATCTTCGATCAGCCAGTCGGAGACAATTTCTCCCCACTTTTCTTCATACATCATGCCCCGTTTTTTCGGTATCTCTTCCGAAGGAAGTTGGTCGATATCCGCATATTTCTTCGCTGTGACCCAGCTTATTCCTGTTCTTTTTGTAATAGCGTTTATAGATAAACATTTCTCGTTTCGTAATTTTTTGATATGCTTAATTTCAGGCATTGCCAGCATCCTTTCACTTCCTCACTCGTTTTTGATTCGACACCAATAACGGTAGAGGGTTTTGTCAGGGCTGGCAAACCTTCTAAAGTTTTTCTTGCAAAACTCTTAAATTCTATTTTGCACTACACAGGCTGATTAAAATATATTTTTATCTGTATTATAAAGCAACCCTACCAGATAAGTAATCTCTGAACCATAGCTAAATCAATTCTCCATACCTTTAAGAGTTCTCTTACTATAATTTGTAGCAGCAATAAAATCAAAAGCACCAGTTGATCTAATTCCACTGTTATATTCAAAATTATATATTAAAATTACTGCATTATATGATTTCTTTAGGTTTATACTTTTCTGGATTTTTGGGATGACAATTTCTTCATACGAACACCCATCTAATAATGCTGAAATATCACTACTACTATTCTTATAGACCACTTTTTCTATAGTATCCTCATCTGTTTCATCCATATCAATATTAAAATCGATAAAGAATTGGGGAGGGACAGACTCGCCATCCTCATCATACGTTAAATCAACATACTCTCCTATTGAGTCCTCATCGTTAATATTCCCTAACCAAATTGAAACCCATCCTTGTTTTTCCATTATAGTATCCTCCTACTTTAATCTTAGACCTTGTGGTAAAGACGAAACTCCACCATCCCTCTTTTCAATTAAAATTAGGGTATATACACAGCATGTTTAATAACAGGTAATTGACCTTCCACTCTAGTATTGCAAAAATTAATTTCCAACGTTGGTCAACCTATCATAGGTTATACCTTGTCTGCTTGCTTGTTCAACTGATCCTACTAGATATTATCTGTTGATCAGTCATTATATTGCCGTGAGATACTGTCCTAGTTGATTTGTCGCATTAGGTGAACCCATTACCTACTATTCCCAGCAGTAAGTTCAAAAGATTTTGGGATAACCGTTCCCGCATGTGCTGGTTGAGTGGCTTTGACTGAATCCCTGACAGTCCCTGTTTTACCCGTACCCTTATGAGCTATAAATAAAAAGTCAGCCAAATACTATTAAACGTTACCCCACTGTTTATCGCCACGAGCTTTGTCATTCTCGTTAGTTTGTAAGCTATTCCATGTCATAACTAACCCTGCCATGTAAAATGTCATCTCGTCCAATTCTCGCACTTTTCTTCCTAGCCAGTATTAAAATAAAACTCCTTGATGGTACTACCATCATGAGCTCTCGATTCTCAAACAAAGCACTTTCTTATTGTCTTACTTAAATATCAGCTGATTTATCATGAATTAAAGTAAAAACCTTGAAAGGCATTTAGCCAATCAAGGTTTGGAGTATTAGAATTCTTCCAGTGAAATAGCTTCCATAGAACTACAGTAAAACTCAATAAAGTTGTATCCATCGTTCTCACCATACCCACTGTCATCATGAACGTGGTATCGTTGACTCCTATCCCATCCTAACTCTTTTTTATCATGTACTATCAAACTTCTAGTCAGGTAAAGATTTGTAATTTTTCTTACACTAAGATCAGAAACATTAAAGTATCTGATTTTCATTTTGAAGCGTTGATTTGTTTCAATAACCGAGACATGAAAAGAAAGGGTTAGTGAAGTCGTGTAATTATCTTCAAAATCTATATCCATAGCGTAGTCAATTCCCACTATTTCCTTATAAGTCCACGAGCCAAGGGCGTTTAATTTATCTGTTACAGTCTCGTAATTTTTTATAAAAATCAAAAAGCGTTCCTCCCTCATTAATCAATAAACTTTATCTTGTTTGTTTTGCCATCAATTATCCCTTGTCTTAGTCTACCAGTAGAAAAGTCCATAAAATATTTTATTTCTGCTTTAACACTTTTTCCTGCATCTTGATAAATGTACTCATGCATATGTGGGTTTGTGTGATGAAAAGAATTCCCATGGTCAGTATAATCAATTCTATATTTTTGCTTACCTGCTTGGTCATAGATTACTCTTGAATTTTCTACCTTACCACTTGAACCTAATCGACTAAAATCAATCCTAGCTCCTGGTGTTCCTTGTATTGGGGCATAATTATTTTTGTAATATTCATCAGGCAGGAATGGTTCTTTAGCAAAGTCATCAACTTTCCCCGTACCCTCAGTCAAGTTATTAACCGCAGGTAATGTAGTCGTATCGTCTACACTATTCAACACTTGTCTAGAGGTGTCGTTGGTACCTTTATTGAAACCTTTAAGTGCTTGAGTTCCTACTGCATCAGAACCTGCACTTAGTACCATATCAGTCATAAGCTCATTTAGGCTAAATTCACTACGTTCACCTTGGGCTATTTCAATACTTTGTCTTGTGACATTATCTGCGGCACCTGAGGTTGCGCCTACTGCGAGTGTTTGACTGACGGCCTTTCCTACCTTTAATACGTTAGATATACCACCACTAACGGCGCCTCCAACAGCTGCGCTAGCGTATTCGGCACTTGAGCTGAATTCCCAATCTGAGGCATTCCAACCGTGTTTGTAAAGGTTCATACCAACATCAAAGGCTGCTGTCGTTGCGACGCCAACGACTGCACCAACGGCAAACTGTATAAAATGCCCTGTCGGATCATGATACCTTATCGGGTTGTTATGCCCGTAGGTGTATAGGTTCAAGCTTAACGGGTCGGTATATTCCCCTCTGTACGTATCCTCGGTGATGAATCTTGCGATTTCAGGGTCGTAGTATCTAGCGTTAAGGTAGTAATACTCTAGTTCACTGTCATAGACATAGCCTGCATAACGGTACGGATTGGCGATCGTTTCCTCTTCAACGAGGTGGTGACCGAAGATGTCGTAGTCGTACGTGTTGAGGATATTACCCTCGTAGTCGGTGACCTGCATGACATCGGCGTGACCGTTATACACATAGAATAACATATCTGCTTGGCCTACTTGTCGATGAATCAGGTTGTGACCGTAAGTCTGATGGTGGACCATCCCTGAACCGTCTATCTCCGCGGCTACTTTATCATCGGAGTAGAGGTACGTTGTGGTGCCTTGGCCGTCCGTTTTCCCAACCCGATAACCGTCTCCATTGTAGGTATAGCTGATGTCTCCAGCTGCCGTTTGAGATGAAGTGAGCTGGTTAAAGTTGTTGTACGTATAGACGTCTGGCTCTCCACCGTTTGTGGTGACGGTAAGCTGATTCCCGTTGGCGTCGTATCCATACTCAACGGTCGTGTTTTCGACTGTATCCACTGCTTGTTCCAAACGGTTGCGGCTCTCGTACGAGTAGGTGATGTCAGAGATCATAGCGCCGCCGGCATCTTTTACGATTTGGGTTTCGCGGTTGCCTGCCCTATCGTACGTGTACGTGGTGGTGTGGCCGTTCGGTTCTTCAATGGTGGTGACGCGATCCCAGGTGTCGTAGGTGAAGGACGTCTTTCCTTTCGGTTCTATCTTATACTCTTGCGTTCCGTTCGGATAGTACCCATATTCAAATATTTGATCCTCTGCCCCACTGCTAGCTGGGAATTGGTTACGCAGCTTCGTTAATAGATTACGTCCGTCATACTCATACGACGTGTGCATGCCGTTATATAAGGTCTGTGTTTCACGGTTTCCATTGTCGTCGTAGGTGTAAGTTGTGGTTCTCGTGCTGTCGCCGAGCATGACATGCTTTAATCGTTTGAGCTCATCGTACTCATAGAAGACGGTGTGGCTTTCATCCCCGATGATGACCTTCTCCATGCTACGTAAATCTCGGCTGTTGTAGCGGTACTCGACTTGGGACCCGTCAGGATAAGTGATGAGGTCAAGTCGGTTATTGTAATCGCGTCGGTAATTCGTTTCACCACTGGCATCCACCATTTTGACGCGTTCACCTAGTTCATACTCGTAGGAGATCGTTTCATCTCCAGCTACTTCACTCGTTAATTGCCCAACGCCATCGTACGTGTAATCGGTGATCACACCGTTGCGATCCGTTTTAGTGTCAATGTTGCCGACAGCGTCATACGTGTAGTGCTCCACTTTCTCTTCAGGATCAATGATATCCGTCCGTTGATTTAGGCTATCGTAGCGATAGGTGGTGGTATGTCCTTCACCATTCGTTTGCGTTTCAACGTTGTCGTTTAGGTCATACGTGTAAGAGACCTCCACGATGCCTGTTTCGCCCTCTTTGACCGCTTCAAGGCGATCGAGAGAATCATAGTCGAATTCAATCCGGTTGCCATTCGCATCGACTTCAGCCTCTTTATTACCGACGAGGTCATACTCATACGATGTCACGTGTCGCTCCGGATCTATTTCTTTTTCCAATCGATCGAAGTGATCGTATTTGTATTCCCACTGTCCACCTTTGCCATCAATCTCTAAAACCTTGTTACCGACGGCGTCGTAGCGGTATTCAAAGACGGCTTGCGGTTGGTCTGGATGGTCTGGATCGACAGGGTTAATGGTCTTCACATGTTGATCTAATGCATTGTATTGATACTCCGTTACGTGACCGTCTTCATCGTAATGGAGCCTTTCATTGCCATGCACATCGTATTCAAAACTCTCAACGTTACCGTAAGGACGGATGATACGCTTTAAAAATTGGAGTGCTGTGTACTTATACTCTGTTGCTGGTAAAGTCCCTAGTTGTTCGGTTAGGACGTTACCGAAATCATCATAGGTGTACTCCGTTCGATCCCCTTCCGGATTCACCTCTGCGGTAACCCAGCCTAAGTCGTTATATTCTTGTTCCCATACATAGCCTGCGGCATCGATCTCGAAGATGTGATTCCCCACCGCATCGTAGCGATATTCCGTCTTGTTCCGCTTGGCATCGTAGACGAATTGCTCACGATTCAGTTCATCGTACATCGTTTCCGTGATGTTACCTTTGGCATCGATGACGTGTGTTTGGTTGCCGTTTGCATCGTAACGATACTCTATCGCTTGGACTTCACCCGACTCTTCATGGGTTCTGCTTTCAAGCGTGAGCTGATTCAATTCATCATAGTCGTAGGTGGTCACTCTGTTTAAGGCATCAATCTCCTCTTTCACATTGCCATTGGCGTCATAACGGTACTCGTTCTTCACGCCCGTCGACTTGTAAGTCCCTTCAAACGTGTCATCGATCGGCTCGTCACGTTGGACAAAGGTTTCCTCCGTGATAAGCTGGTTCGCTTCATCGTACGTCATTTTCGCGTAACGCCCTAAAGGATCTTCTTCTCCTGTGACGTTGCCGTTAGCATCATAATGTGTCTCATAGACGTTTCCTTGTGGATCTGTTTCCTTCGTTTGACGATCTAGTGCATCATACTCATACGAAGTGGTATAGCCCCGTTTGTTGGTGTAACTTTTTATGTTGCCGTTGGCGTCATAATCATAAATCTCGACATTGCCATTGGCGTCGTAGACTTGACGTAATTGATCCGCATCGTCGTAAACGTTACTTACTTGCAAGCGATCGCCCACCGTTTCACGTAATAAGCGATCAGCATAGTCATATTCATAATGTGTGGAAATGGTACGCTCGTCATCTACAGACTGTATCTCTTCTACGAGACGGTGCACGTCATCGTATCTAAACGTGGTCGTGGCTCCGAGTGCATCGATTTCCTGAACCTTGTTGCCCACCGGATCGTAGCGGTAAGTCGTCACGTTACCTTTGGCATCAATTTTCTTGGTACGTTGATTTTTCTCATTATATCTGTATGTGGTGACGTTATGTCTTCGATCGATCTCTTTGACTTTGTTTCCTACGTCATCATAATCGTAATGGATCGTTTCTCCTTTGGCATCCGTCATTACTTTCGTTCGACCCATTTTGTCATATTGAAAGCTAGTCGTGTATCCCTTAGGATCTTTCTCGTATCTGAGTAATCCAATGTTGTAGTAGATATTCTCTGTGACTCGGTTCAGAGGATCAATGATCTTCGTGCGATTATGAAACGCATCGTTGTATTGATACTGAGTCACGTTGCCACGCTTGTCTTTGATCTGTTTGACTAACCCCTTGATCGCCGTACTACTGTAGTATAGGTACTCTGTGGCGTGACCGAGCGGATCAGTTTCCGTTAACAAGTGGATGCCATCCTCATCATACTCATAGGATGTGGTGTGTCCACGTGGATTCGTTTCACTCGTCAACTGGTTCTGATCGTTATATTCCATCGTTGTCTTACGCCCGATTGGGTCCGTGTGACTGACAAGGTTGTGGTTGGCATCATACTCACGCACGATTGTGCGGAATGAATCGACCACTGTTCCGTCATCCTGTTTCTCACGTTTCACTACCTCTTGGACGGTCACTCTGGTTGGACGGTTCTCAGATCTGATATCTTTATACTCTTCATTGTCTTGGGTATCGTCTGTGTCGTATTGGCTAAGGTCATGCCACTCGCCATTATATTTAACCTCGTACGTATATTGCTTCTTACCGCCGATGCTATTAATTTCTTCCACAGGCTTTAGTTCTTGGTTATATGTGACCTTCTGCTCTTGCCCGTTTTCGTCGATTACGTATCTCGCCTTGTTAATATCGTCGTAAATATACAGTTTGACATGCTCAAGACCATCATAGCGTTTAATCAGACGATCGAACGTGTCGTATTCGTTACGAACCACCTGATGACCATTGGCATCTATAACCCGATGAAGGAGCTGTTTCTTGTCTGCTTCTGGTGTCTCTTCCTCATCTTCACCTTCGCGGCTATCTGTATATAAATACCTTGTGATGTGACCTTCGAGGTCGGTTACCGAAACGAGATAATCGCCTTCGTAATCATATTGGACCGCTCGACCCGGCGCGCCCAAGATATATTCTTGTACTTGCGTCATTTGCCCTGCATCGTTGTAGGACATCACGAGTTTACGATCGACGTTATCATAAACTCTTTTAATCTTGTCATACTCGTCATGGTACTCAATCGTAATCCGATTGCCATACTTGTCTTTTTTACCCACGAGTTTCCCGGAGGTTTCGTCATAAATAAATTGAGATTGATCCTGTCTGGTCAGGATGTACGCTCCGTCTCTTTTTACGAGCGTATCGTAGACACCGTAAGGACTAGTGTAGGTTGTCTCGTTGTTAACCTGATCCTCTTCAAAGAAAGGAATCTCTGTCCCTGATGGATAGGTGATTCTCGCCGTTTCGATATCATTAAAGGTTGTCACATACCAGCTGGCAACATAGCCTGTACCACCATTGTGACTGATTTGGTACCATGTTCGTCCATTGGAGTCTGTCACAGTCCCCTGCACTTCAATAATGGTACCGTAGCTGACTTGGCCTATGACCTCTCCAGGGACGCTGCTGCTGGCCTGTTCAGAGCCCTCTGGTATATACTTATCGTCTCTGACGTTCAGGGTACTGGCCGTCACGAAGCCGTATTCGCTTGTCTTGGTGATGAAAGAGTCGTACGATGTGCGCCAGCCATCTCCGAGCACTGTGACATTACCAGCTTCACTTGAGTTGTATGTTCTGCCGATGTCTAAATCTAATCCCGAGCTTTTTATCGTGATGTCTGTATGTTCTTCGAGGTAGTTCCCCGTTAATAGATTGACGCCGTTATCTTCTATCCACTGTTTGGCACCTTCATAGTCTGTCCCGTTAAACATGTTGGAATAGAACGTTCGCTCTGAATCTGATGTATCACTTCTGATTATCTCTCTAATACCAATCGATTTGACAATGCTATCGAATATGTGGTCAATACGATCGTCAAGTTCATCTTCCGTTAACCGTTTGGTATCCATCGTGAAGAACGTGCCGTTCGTCTCCGTGGCGATATGTTTGAGTGCTTCTTGCTGGGTCGCCCCCAGTCCCATGGCCACAGTATGAGCGGTGATATCTTGATTAGACAATTGCTCCGCTATATCTCGTACCGCATCAACGTCTAGCTCTGGCCATTGACGCTCGTCCCCCACTTCCGGTACGTCCCGTAGCGTTGGATACGTTTCACCCTCTGTCATGGTCCAAATGGTCTCAAAGTCCCAATCTGTGAACGTGGATTGGGTTTGCATTTCTTCGGTGGTTTTTGGAGTGGCGCCGGTGGTGCTTGTACTCCTTGAGGTATCTTTATCATAAAAGTTGTTAGAGTAACTTGAACCAGAACTGTAGTTGTACCCTACAAGACCACCATAACCCACTCCCACTGAGTATGAGTTTTCTATAGTGGCATTATATACTCGACCTATAAATCCGCCATTACTTGCATTACCT
>NZ_JAERVL010000009.1 GCF_016745835.1 Caldalkalibacillus salinus
AGCCACGATTACCCACCCCCAATGAGTATGAGTTTGCTATAGTGGCCTTATATACTCGACCTATAAATCCGCCATTACTTGCATTACCTCTTGTGTCTCCAGTAGCATAGCTATTCCTTACAGTCGTATTCCCATAGGTATAACCAATGAAGCCACCCACTCTTTCATCACCGGTTACATTTCCCTTAGCATAACTTCTATCTATGATACTGTTATTGCTAGATCCTAACACACCTCCGATATGATTACCTGTGGCATTAACATCTACTACAGCATAACTATCCGTTATACTAGATTTATAAATACTACCTACAAGACCGCCGCTGTGCCCGACGCCTTCCACTTCTCCAACAGCACCACTATTCTTAATCTCCGCACCGTTTCTGATGTAACCAGCGAGGTTACCTACATAGTTTTGGCCTTTAACACTGACTTTTTCTAGACTGACATCTCGAAGCTTGCCGTACTGCACGTAGCCAAATAAACCGACATAATCTTCTTCGGGACGGTTCACTGTGAGGCCTGTTATGGTATAGCCGTTTCCATCTAAGCTTCCTGTAAATGGCTGACCTTCATTTCCGATAGGTTCCCAATTTTCATACCCACTTAGGTCTATATTTCCTGCTAAAACGTAGTTTCCATTTAAGCTGTGTCTAATTTGATCTAAGTCCTCAGGACTTGATATTTGTTGTTCTTCTACGGTTAAGACATCTCGGTCCGGTACTTTTTGTAACCGAGGGTAACCACCATCTTCTATAACCCAAGTATTTTCAAAGTCCCAATCTGTGAAGGTGGCTTGAGTTTGCATTTCTTGTGTTGTTTTTGGGGTGGCGCCGGTGGTGCTTGTACTCCTTGAGGTATCTTTGTCATAAAAGTTATTAGAGTAGCTAGAACCAGAACTGTAGTTGTAGCCTACGAGACCACCATTACCCACTCCCACTGAGTATGAGTTTTCTATAGTGGCCTTATATACTCGACCTGTAAACCCGCCATTATTTGCATTACCTCTTGTGTCTCCAGTAGCATAGCTATTCCTTACAGTCGTATTCCCATAGGTATAACCAATGAAGCCACCCACTCTTTCATCACCGGTTACATTTCCCTTAGCATAACTTCTATCTATGATACTGTTATTGCTAGATCCTAACACACCTCCGATATGATTACCTGTGGCATTCACATCTACTACGGCGTAACTATCCGTTATACTGGATTTATAAATACTACCTACAAGACCGCCGCTGTGCCCGACGCCTTCCACTTCTCCAACAGCACCACTATTCTTAATCTCGGCACTGTTTCTGATATAACCAACGAGGCCGCCTACGTAGTTTTGGCCCTTAACACTGATATACTCTAAGTTAACTTCTCGAATCTTGCCGTACTGTACGTAGCCAAATAAACCAACATAATCTTCTTCAGGGCGGTTTACCGTGAGACCTGTTATGGTATAGCCGTTTCCATCTAGGGTTCCTGTAAATGGTTTGTCTGCTGTCCCTATCGGTTCCCAGTTTTCATACCCACTTAGGTCTATATTTCCTGCTAAAACGTAGTTTCCATTTAAATTATTCCTAATCTCGTTTAAGTCTTCGGGACCAAATATCTGTTGTTTTTTTACAGATAAGACATCTCGATCTGAGACTGTTTGTAACTGAGGATACTGCCCTTGCTCCATGACCCATATATTTTCAAAGTCCCAATCTGTGAAGGTGGATGGGGTTTGCATTTCTTCAGTGGTTTTTGGACTAGCACCAGTGGTGCTCGTACTTCTTGATGTGTCTTTATCGTAGAAGTTGTTAGAGTAGCTAGAACCAGAACCGTAGTTGTAGCCTACAAGTCCACCATTACCCACCCCCACTGAATATGAGTTTTCTATAGTGGCATTATATACTCTACCTACAAATCCGCCATTATTCACATTACCTCTTGTGTCTCCAGTAGCATAGCTGTTCCTTAAGATTGAATTCGCATATATATAACCAATGAAGCCACCTACTCTTTCATCACCGGTTACATTTCCCTTCGCATAACTTCTATCTATTGTCCCGTTAGAGCTAGACCCTACAGCTCCTCCAATATGATTACCTGTCGCATGCACATCTACTACAGCATAACTATCTCTTATATTGGATTTGTAAATTCTACCTACGAGACCGCCGCTGTGCCCGACGCCTTCCACTTCTCCTACAGCACCACTACTCTTAATCTCGGCACCGTTTCTGATATAACCAACGAGGCCGCCTACGTAGTTTTGGCCCTTAACATCTACGTATTCTAGATTAATATTCTGAAGCTTACTGT
>NZ_JAERVL010000010.1 GCF_016745835.1 Caldalkalibacillus salinus
GCTAAGGTCCCGTTAGAGCTAGACCCTACAGCACCTCCAATATGATTACCTGTCGCATGCACATCTACTACGGCATAACTATCTCTTATATTGGATTTATAAATTCTACCTACGAGACCGCCGCTGTGCCCGACACCTTCCACTTCTCCAACAGCACCACTATTCTTAATCTCGGCACCGTTTCTGATGTAACCAGCGAGGCCACCTACATAGTTTTGGCCTTTAATATCTACATATTCTAGATTAACATTCTGAAGTTGACTGTACTGTGCGTAGCCAAATAAACCGACATATTCTTCTTCA
>NZ_JAERVL010000011.1 GCF_016745835.1 Caldalkalibacillus salinus
TCTATTGTCCCGTTAGAGCTAGACCCTACAGCTCCTCCAATATGATTACCTGTCGCATGCACATCTACTACAGCATAACTATCTCTTATATTGGATTTGTAAATTCTACCTACGAGACCGCCGCTGTGCCCGACGCCTTCCACTTCTCCTACAGCACCACTACTCTTAATCTCGGCACCGTTTCTGATATAACCAACGAGGCCGCCTACGTAGTTTTGGCC